>NZ_JADDXT010000001.1 GCF_015330165.1 Zobellia roscoffensis | reverse complement strand
CAACAAAAACAATACTTTACAAGGAACGTTTACTATTTTTTTACCCTAACCTAACAAACATCTTCATGCCTGTTTTGCGGGCTGCAAATGTAACACCCTTTTTTAATTACACAACCATTTTTTAAAAGATTTTTTTTCCTTTTTCATCCCTTAAACGCATCTTACTGATTCTCAACACGAAACAAAACGGAGCTTTTTCAAGCCTTCTCCGTTTTCCCCGCTATTTGCCGTCAAAACCAACACAGCCCTGAGACCGTCATTACTTTTAGAATTGCCCCACCCTCTCCCTTTAATCAAATTATAAAGATCTATCCATACCCAAATGTAACACCGGTGGAAGAAAAAATAATTAAAATCAACGCAATCCTATTGGGCGCATCCAAATATCAATTTACATTTTCACTAAAAAAATTGTAAAAATCTAATAAAAACTCAAAATACGAAAAATCAGAAATTCAATATCCAGGCATCTTATAAGGATAACTTGACAGATTCACTCTTTAATATCAACTAAAAAAAACTAGATACACCTCCCCCGCTGAATAAAATGTTTAAAATCTGATTTAACATTATCACGTACACCCCATTTGAACAATTCTTCAGTATTCAAAGAATTACTCCATTTTGACCTAAAGAATAACATGCAGTAGCTCTGAGCGTATTGACTAGATGATTATAAAACCTTGGCAAGACCCCTTACTTAAACATTTATTTTATAAAGAAGTATTAATGGATACTTGGACTAGCAACAGGCATGGATAACCACAGACGACCACATTAAATATTAACTATTTCAGTCTGTAGAACCACTGTAGTAAAACCAACCTCAGAAATGAGCATTAATTAAAATCTTCGATAACTTAAGTTACCTTGATAAGGAATTACAATTGTTAAATATGCGGAAAGGAATGATTTGGACGATATCCGCTCCCCCCCCCTAACCGCGCCATGGATTCAGTGGGCTTCATCATCCTCATTTCGTTATGGTCCAAAAAAAAAGGTCCCGATCAGAATGAACTGATCGGGACCTCGAAGTAAGGCGGCTTCCTACTCTCCCACCTATTGGCAGTACCATCGGCGCTGACGGGCTTAACTTCCCTGTTCGGAATGGAA